>NZ_JAZDRJ010000029.1:0-466 GCF_047501535.1 Achromobacter sp. F4_2707 | reverse complement strand
TACCACGTCCTTCATCGCCTGTGATCGCCAAGGCATCCACCATGTGCACTTAGTCGCTTGATCCTATAACTTTACAGGTTATAAGTTCTCTTGAGTTTGCGTGTTCGTGCCGTTCATCATTTCAAGTTACGCTGTCATCCTTCATAAATGAAGAATCACTTCGTTTGAGAACTATGAACTAAATTGTGTTTTGCAATCACAACCCGTACTTGTCGCTTGTGCAGCAAATATTGCCTGCAGCAAGCCCACAATTACTTCGTTGTGCTTTATCCCAATTGTTAAAGAACAAGGTAATACTTAAATTGAACCCGAAGATTCAATGCAAAGCCTTCATGACCTAAAAAACCCTTAGCCATAAACACTTAGCATTAAACCCGGCAGACTCACTAAACAGCCGATATGTAGATCAGTAAAAACTGACTCGTACCAACCTGGCCCGCACTCACACAAAAAAGACTGGTGGAGG
>NZ_JAZDRJ010000028.1:0-467 GCF_047501535.1 Achromobacter sp. F4_2707 | reverse complement strand
TACCACGTCCTTCATCGCCTGTGATCGCCAAGGCATCCACCATGTGCACTTAGTCGCTTGATCCTATAACTTTACAGGTTATAAGTTCTCTTGAGTTTGCGTGTTCGTGCCGTTCATCATTTCAAGTAACGCTGTCATCCTTCATAAATGAAGAATCACTTCGTTTGAGAACTATGAACTAAATTGTGTTTTGCAATCACAACCCGTACTTGTCGCTTGTGCAGCAAAAATTGCCTGCAGCAAGCCCACAATTACTTCGTTGTGCTTTATCCCAATTGTTAAAGAACAAGGTAATACTTAAATTGAACCCGAAGATTCAATGCAAAGCCTTCATGACCTAAAAAAACCCTTAGCCATAAACACTTAGCATTAAACCCGGCAGACTCACTAAACAGCCGATATGTAGATCAGTAAAAACTGACTCGTACCAACCTGGCCCGCACTCACACAAAAAAGACTGGTGGAGG
>NZ_JAZDRJ010000027.1:0-560 GCF_047501535.1 Achromobacter sp. F4_2707 | reverse complement strand
ATCGGTGCAGGCCCCATTATTATTGGTCAGGCTTGTGAGTTCGACTATTCCGGGGCGCAGGCCTGCAAGGCGCTGAAAGCGGAAGGCTATCGCACCATTTTGGTCAATAGCAATCCGGCCACCATCATGACCGACCCGGACACGGCCGATGTCACTTACATCGAGCCGATTACCTGGGAAGTGCTTGAGCGCATTATTGAAATCGAGCGTCCCGACGCGGTGCTGCCCACCATGGGCGGCCAGACGGCGCTGAACTGCGCGCTGGACCTTGCCCGTCATGGCGTGCTGGAAAAATACGGCGTGGAAATGATTGGCGCCAATGCGGAAGCCATCGACAAGGCGGAAGACCGCCTGAAGTTCCGCAATGCCATGGACGCCATCGGCCTGGAGTCGGCGAAATCCGGCGTGGCGCACTCCATGGATGAAGCCTGGGCCGTGCAGCGCGAAATCGCTGAATATACGGGGGGTTCCGGTTTCCCCGTGGTGATTCGCCCCAGCTTTACGCTGGGCGGCACCGGGGGCGGCATCGCCTACAACAGCGAAGAATTCGAAACCATCTG
>NZ_JAZDRJ010000026.1:0-565 GCF_047501535.1 Achromobacter sp. F4_2707 | reverse complement strand
TTGCCACCTGCAACAGCCCGCAATACCAAAGCCTGCCGCCTTCACAGATCGTGCCAAGTCTGGCCGACAAGGGGCTTTACCTGGCCAGCGAATCGAGTTTTTACCGGGTTCTGCGCGAGCATGGACAAGCAAACCGGCGCGGTCGCGCCCAACCGCCCAGAACGGTCCCAAAACCCCATGCATGGATGGCCAGTGCGCCGCTACAAACCTGGAGCTGGGACATCACGTTCTTGCCCACCGCCGTTCGTGGCCAGTTTTACCGCCTGTACATGGTGATGGATGTGTACAGCCGCATGATTGTGGGCTGGGAAATCCATGAGGATGAACGCGCCGAACATGCTGCCACGCTCATCACCAAGGCCTGCCTGCGTCACCGTGTGCGCCACGACGCGCTGGTGTTGCATGCCGATAACGGCTCGCCCATGAAAGGCGCCACCATGTTGGCGACCTTGCAGCGCTTGGGTATCGTACCGTCATTTAGCCGCCCGGCAGTCAGTGACGACAATCCCTATTCCGAGGCGTTGTTCAGGACACTGAAATACACACCGGCGTACCCAAAGAAGCC
>NZ_JAZDRJ010000025.1:0-579 GCF_047501535.1 Achromobacter sp. F4_2707 | reverse complement strand
CCCCCTGCGTCACAATAGATGTCCGCTCGTTTTTCGTTAATATTTGAGGGAGCGGTCGGAGTGAAGAAGTGCCCAGTTACAGCCCAGAATTCAAAGAACAAGCCGTCAGGAAATTGATGCCGCCGCATAACCGCACGGTGGCCAGCCTGAGCCAGGAAATCGGGGTCTCAGAGGCGACTCTGTACAACTGGAAGAAGCAGTTTCGTGCCAGAGGATATGTCGTGCCCAAGAAGTCTACGATAGCCGATCAGTGGGATGCCAAAGCCAAGCTGGCTGCGGTCATTCAGACGGCGGCCATGAACGAGGCCGAGCGTTCGGAGTACTGCCGCAAATACGGCCTATATCCGGAACAGATCGAAGCGTGGAAGGTAGCGGCTTCTGAAGCGTTAGACGGTGCAACCGGTGCCCCGACGAATAAGGCTGAGCTGGCTGCGGAACGCAAGAAAAGCCGCGCGTTGGAAAAGGAGCTTCGCAGAAAGGAGAAAGCGCTGGCTGAAGCGGCGGCGCTGCTGACCTTATCAAAAAAAGCCCAGGCCATCTGGGGCACGAACGAGGACGACTGATTCCTCTGGAGATGAA
>NZ_JAZDRJ010000024.1:0-594 GCF_047501535.1 Achromobacter sp. F4_2707 | reverse complement strand
CATGGCAAAAGGTAAGTTTGAACGGACCAAACCGCACGTTAACGTGGGTACCATCGGGCACGTTGACCACGGCAAAACGACGCTGACCGCAGCGATCACGACCGTGCTGAACAAGGAATACGGTTCTGGCGAAGCCAAGGGCTACGACCAGATCGACGCGGCTCCCGAAGAGAAGGCGCGTGGTATCACCATCAGCACCTCGCACGTTGAGTACGAAACGGCTAACCGCCACTACGCCCACGTTGACTGCCCGGGTCACGCTGACTACGTCAAGAACATGATTACCGGTGCTGCTCAAATGGACGGCGCTATCCTGGTTTGCTCGGCTGCTGACGGTCCCATGCCGCAAACGCGTGAGCACATCCTGCTGTCGCGTCAGGTTGGCGTGCCTTACATCATCGTGTTCCTGAACAAGGCCGACATGGTTGATGACGAAGAGCTGCTGGAACTGGTCGAAATGGAAGTGCGCGAGCTGCTGTCCAAGTACGACTTCCCGGGCGACGACACCCCCATCATCAAGGGTTCCGCCAAGCTGGCGCTGGATGGCGACGAAGGCCCCCTGGGCAAGCAAGCCATTCTGCAACTGGCCGAAGC
>NZ_JAZDRJ010000023.1:0-595 GCF_047501535.1 Achromobacter sp. F4_2707 | reverse complement strand
TTTTTTACTCGATGATTTTTGCCACAACGCCGGCGCCGACGGTACGACCGCCTTCACGGATGGCGAAGCGCAGACCTTCTTCCATGGCGATAGGAGCGATCAGGGTCACTTCCATCGACACGTTATCACCGGGCAGAACCATTTCCTTGTCGGCCGGCAGCTGGATGGTGCCAGTTACGTCGGTCGTACGGAAGTAGAACTGAGGACGATAGCCTTGGAAGAACGGTGTATGACGGCCGCCCTCTTCCTTGGACAGAATGTAAACCTCGGCAGTGAACTTGGTGTGCGGCTTGATGGAGCCGGGCTTGGCCAGAACCTGACCACGCTCAACGTCTTCACGCTTGGTGCCGCGCAGCAGCAGGCCAACGTTATCGCCAGCTTCGCCTTGATCCAGCAGCTTGCGGAACATTTCAACGCCCGTGCAGGTGGTCTTAACCGTGTCTTTGATACCCACGATTTCGATTTCTTCACCCACCTTCACCACACCACGCTCGATACGGCCGGTTACCACAGTACCGCGACCCGAGATGGAGAACACGTCTTCCACAGGCATCAGGAATGCGCCGTCGACAGCACGCTCAGGCTGGGGAATGTA
>NZ_JAZDRJ010000022.1:0-2515 GCF_047501535.1 Achromobacter sp. F4_2707 | reverse complement strand
ACCGTAAGCGTCCGCTGAACGCACATTGAATCCTGAGGTCCTGCGTAAGAGGATACGTGTCCATTATTTTTGTTGGTGGACACGTGAACACTATTGATAAGAGCACTTCGGGTCGACGCCGGCGCCGGACCTTCGATCCCGCTTTCAAGGCAGAGCTCGTGGCAGCCTGCCAATATCCCGGCGTCTCAGTGGCCGCCATTGCGCTGGAGCACGGCCTTAACGCCAACTTGCTGCGCCGCTGGGTGACTGAACACGAGCGCTACGGGCATCACGGTGGCGACGTCGCAGCAGCGACACCACCGGCGATCTTCCAATGTCGGCCAGCGTCGCCCGCTCGCGCGTTGCCGGCCCCCTTCGTTCCTGTGAGCATGGCTGCGACTGCACCGAACGATGGGGCCATCAGTATCGACATGATGCGTGGCACCACGACAATGCGCGTCACGTGGCCGGTAAGCGCCGCGGCGGAATGTGCGCAGCTGTTACGCGAGTGGCTGCGGTGATCCGCATTGACCAAATCTGGATTGCGGTCGACCCCGTGGATATGCGCAGTGGCATGGACCGGCTGCTGGCCAAGGTGATAGAAGTCTTCGGCGCCTCGCAGCCTTACCATGCCTACGTGTTCGCCAACCGCCGTGGCACCCGGCTAAAGGTGTTGGTGTGTGATGGCTTCGGCATCTGGCTAGCCGTACGGCGGCTGCACCAGGGCAGTGTGCACTGGCCTCGGCCCGGGGACACGCAGATGGAAGTCACTGCCGAACAAGCACGCGCCCTGGTCATTGGCCTGCCGTGGCAACGCCTGGGCGAGTACGAATCGATCGCTATCTTATGAGCACGGATTTGCAATCCGGAGCTGTGCGAATGGTGCGCTGCACACGACCATGGCATCATGGCGGTTATGCCTCTGAAGACTGCACCCAACCTCGATCAGCTTGATGCCGACGCCCTGCGGGCGCTGGCCGCCGAATTGATGGGCAAGCTCGAGCAGCAGGCGCAGGACATCCACTTCAAAGACACACACATCCGCAAGCTTACGCATGAGATTGCGGTGCTGCGCCGCTATCGCTTCGGCAAGAGGAGCGAGCAATTGGGCGGCGAACAGGGGCTGTTGCTGGAAGACGCCGTCGATGCCGACATCGCCGCTATCGAGCAAGAGCTGATCAACCTGGGCGGTGCTCAACCGGAACAGAAGCGTGTCTCACAGCCCAAGCGTCAGGCCTTGCCGCCGGAGCTGCCTCGCATCCCGGTTCACCATGAACCGCACTCCACGATCTGCACCTGCGGCTGCCAGATGCAACGCATTGGCGAGGACATCACCGAGAAACTCGACTACACCCCAGGTGTGTTCAGCGTAGAGCAACATATCCGCGGCAAGTGGGCTTGCCGCCAGTGCGAGACACTGACCCAGGCACCGATGCCTGCTCAGGTCATCGACAAGGGTATTGCCACATCCGGGCTGCTGGCCCATGTGCTGGTGGCGAAGTATGCCGACCACCTGCCGCTATACCGCCAGGAGCAGATCTACGCACGAGCCGGGGTAAAGATCCCGCGCTCCACGCTGGCAGAATGGGTGGGGGTGTGCGGGGTGCGCTTGCAGCCGTTGGTCGACGCCCTGCGTGAAGCCATCCTGAACGAGCCCGTGGTGCATGTAGATGAAACGCCGGTTCAGGTGCTGCAACCCGGCAGCAAGAAAACCCATCGCGCCTATCTCTGGGCCTATGCCCCGGGCGCCTTCCAGGACTTGAAGGCGGTGGTCTATGACTTTACCGAAGGACGCTCAGGCGCTCACGCCCGAGCCTTCCTCGGTGACTGGCGCGGCGAACTGATCTGCGACGATTACGGCGGCTACAAAGCCTGCTTCGACCAAGGCATGGCCGAAGTCGGCTGCATGGCGCACGCCCGACGCAAGTTCTATGAGCTGCATCAGTCGGGCAAAAGCCAGATCGCTGAACAGGCACTCAAATCCATCAGCCAACTCTACGAGATCGAGACGCGTGGAGCGAGCCTACCGCCTGAAGTGCGGCAACGGTTACGTGAGCAACAAGCCCGGCCCATTGCTGAGGCCTTGCATGCCTGGATGACGGCACACCGCCTCAAAGTACCGGACGGTACCGGCATCGCCCGGGCGCTGGATTACAGCCTGAAGCGCTGGGCGGCGTTGACCCGTTACCTGGGGGATGGTCGATTACCCATCGATAATAACTGGATCGAGAACCAGATCCGGCCGATCGCCCTTGGGCGCAAGAATTGGTTGTTCGCCGGTTCCCAGCGAGCAGGCCGGCGTGCGGCTGCCGCAATGAGTTTAATCCAGTCCGCGAAGATGAACGGGCACGATCCGTATGCCTATCTGAAAGACGTGCTCACGCGCCTGCCCACGCATCCGAACAACCGGATAGAGGAACTGCTGCCGCATCGGTGGCAGCCCGAAACGGCGTAGCCAACGCAGCCAACCCAAAGCCCAAAACACTGACGGCCGCTAACGCGGCCGTTGGTCAATGTGTGTTGGGCGGACGCTTAC
>NZ_JAZDRJ010000021.1:3691-5809 GCF_047501535.1 Achromobacter sp. F4_2707 | reverse complement strand
GGCACACAGAGTCTTTCACGAGACTCTCGCCAACAAGTTATACCAAACGCTCGCACAATTGAAGAAAGTAATGGTTTAAGAATTTATTCTTACACCGGTCTTTTTTCTTTGAGCAAGCAAAGCGAACCGTCCAACCTATTATCTTCGGGTAATAAGAAAGGACGATTACAGGAATTGAACTGAAGAGTTTGATCCTGGCTCAGATTGAACGCTAGCGGGATGCTTTACACATGCAAGTCGAACGGCAGCGCGAGGTAAGCTTGCTTACCTTGGCGGCGAGTGGCGAACGGGTGAGTAATGTATCGGAACGTGCCCAGTAGCGGGGGATAACTACTCGAAAGAGTGGCTAATACCGCATACGCCCTACGGGGGAAAGGGGGGGATCGCAAGACCTCTCACTATTGGAGCGGCCGATATCGGATTAGCTAGTTGGTGGGGTAAAGGCCTACCAAGGCGTCGATCCGTAGCTGGTTTGAGAGGACGACCAGCCACACTGGGACTGAGACACGGCCCAGACTCCTACGGGAGGCAGCAGTGGGGAATTTTGGACAATGGGGGCAACCCTGATCCAGCCATCCCGCGTGTGCGATGAAGGCCTTCGGGTTGTAAAGCACTTTTGGCAGGGAAGAAAAGGCTCTGGCTAATATCCAGAGCTGCTGACGGTACCTGCAGAATAAGCACCGGCTAACTACGTGCCAGCAGCCGCGGTAATACGTAGGGTGCAAGCGTTAATCGGAATTACTGGGCGTAAAGCGTGCGCAGGCGGTTTGGCAAGAAGGATGTGAAATCCCGGGGCTTAACCTCGGAACTGCATTCTTAACTGCCAGGCTAGAGTATGTCAGAGGGGGGTAGAATTCCGCGTGTAGCAGTGAAATGCGTAGAGATGCGGAGGAATACCGATGGCGAAGGCAGCCCCCTGGGATAATACTGACGCTCATGCACGAAAGCGTGGGGAGCAAACAGGATTAGATACCCTGGTAGTCCACGCCCTAAACGATGTCAACTAGCTGTTGGGGCCTTCGGGCCTTAGTAGCGCAGCTAACGCGTGAAGTTGACCGCCTGGGGAGTACGGTCGCAAGATTAAAACTCAAAGGAATTGACGGGGACCCGCACAAGCGGTGGATGATGTGGATTAATTCGATGCAACGCGAAAAACCTTACCTACCCTTGACATGTCTGGAATCCTTTAGAGATAGAGGAGTGCTCGCAAGAGAACCGGAACACAGGTGCTGCATGGCTGTCGTCAGCTCGTGTCGTGAGATGTTGGGTTAAGTCCCGCAACGAGCGCAACCCTTGTCATTAGTTGCTACGAAAGGGCACTCTAATGAGACTGCCGGTGACAAACCGGAGGAAGGTGGGGATGACGTCAAGTCCTCATGGCCCTTATGGGTAGGGCTTCACACGTCATACAATGGTCGGGACAGAGGGTCGCCAACCCGCGAGGGGGAGCCAATCCCAGAAACCCGATCGTAGTCCGGATTGCACTCTGCAACTCGAGTGCATGAAGTCGGAATCGCTAGTAATCGCGGATCAGAATGTCGCGGTGAATACGTTCCCGGGTCTTGTACACACCGCCCGTCACACCATGGGAGTGGGTTTTACCAGAAGTAGGTAGCCTAACCGTAAGGGGGGCGCTTACCACGGTAGGATTCATGACTGGGGTGAAGTCGTAACAAGGTAGCCGTATCGGAAGGTGCGGCTGGATCACCTCCTTTCAGAGCGACGTGCCTGCAAAGCGAAAGCGTCCACACTTATTGGCTGTTTGATGAGAAGAGGTAGTACGCCACACGGGTTGTTTTAAGTTAAGTCTTAAAGCGGCTAGAAAGAACACTGGGTCAGTAGCTCAGTCGGTTAGAGCACCGTCTTGATAAGGCGGGGGTCGTAGGTTCGATTCCTACTTGACCCACCACGTTTTCTTATTTGGGGGATTAGCTCAGCTGGGAGAGCACCTGCTTTGCAAGCAGGGGGTCGTCGGTTCGATCCCGTCATCCTCCACCAGTCTTTTTTGTGTGAGTGCGGGCCAGGTTGGTACGAGTCAGTTTTTACTGATCTACATATCGGCTGTTTAGTGAGTCTGCCGGGTTTAATGCTAAGTGTTTATGGCTAAGGGTTTTTTTA
>NZ_JAZDRJ010000020.1:0-16379 GCF_047501535.1 Achromobacter sp. F4_2707 | reverse complement strand
CTCCCGGCCCATGACTTCCTTCATAAACCCTTCGACATCCATTCCGCGAGCCAAAACATGGCCATGCCCTCGGTGGGTAGTCGTAAGAGAATCCTGGCTCTGCAACGCACTGGCAACCCCTACTGCGACGGCCTCCTGACCGATGCTCAGGTGGATAAACCCCGGCACCTCGCCATTTGCAAACAAACGGCTGAGTTCGGTTTCCACCAGACGGATCAGACTCATGGAGTCATAAAGCTTAAGCAAACGTTCCTGCGTGTCAGACGCCTGTCTTTTATCTTCGGCACTCATGATTTCGCTTCCTCTTTGCATGTAACTGGTTGGACAGGCCGCACCGTTGCGACAATGCGATCCGTACCGTCAGCCCCCCTCACCCAGACCTTGTACTGCCCGGAGTTATCTGGATCCGCCTCGCCGCCAGCGGTCAGTTCATCACCGATGTACACAGGCTTCACAAAACGCGCTTCGAGCTCTAGATCGGTGAAAACCTCGGCACCGAAATTACGCTGCAAGCATTGCCAGATCAGGCAGAGCGACATCGTCCCGTGCGCAATGGGGCGCCCCATCGGGGTTGTGGCGGCAAAAGCAGCATCCACATGGATGGGGTTGAAGTCATTGGTCAGCTCTGCATAAGCCTGAACAATGTCTTGTGTGACCGACAGCGGCACGGTTGCCAAAGTGTGTAGTTGTTCCATTCCGGCTCCCCCTTACGCCGCCCAAATCAGGGTCAGCAGGCCTTCAAATAAGGGGCGTTGGTCTTTACCCGTTCCCTGCACCTGCAATTCCACGTATTTACGCGCGCGCCGCATTTCTTTGCCTGCACAAGTCACGCGAATCCGCATCGCTTCACCAAGCTGTGGCAAGGCATGCATTGTCAACTTCTGTTTTGTATGAACATTGCCGGGCGGACGCGGCGCGACCACATCCAGATACGCCCGCATCATGCCCACAATGGCCATGCTGGCCGCTTGTGCGGCATCGTGTGGTTCACCCGCCGACGCTGAACCGAAAATAGCCATCCAGCGCTGTGCTTGCTTGTCGTCATAAACTTCAACGCGCTCGCCCATCAGGGTGCCCGGCTGAAAGTCTTCAAACAGAATAGGAGGCAGAGTCATGGCTGGCCCTCCTCCACTCCAACCACGACAGGTAAAGCCACGCCTTGCACTTCCTGAAACCCTACTCTTACGCGGCGGCCAATCTCCAACTGCGCCTGAACCTCGGCCAGGGCATTCGCCATGACGCGAAAACCCTCATCCATATCGATGATCACGATGGCGTAAGGCGTCATAGACTTGAATACGGGTAAAGGCGCCCGATGAACCACTGTGAAGGTCAACACCGTCCCTGTCGCTTTAGAGACCTTCCATTCCAGTTCAGTAGACTGACACTCTTCGCAAAGGCTGCGCGGAATCAACTGAACATTTCCGCATGCTGTACACCTCTGATAGCGCAACTCACCTTGTGCGGCGCCCTCCCAGAACGGTTGGGTGTGGCTGTTGGGTCGCGGTAGTGGATATGCCATATCACTCATCTCAAGCTCCCAACACCAAAGAACAGTGAGCAGACAAAATGCCGCCGTCGCCATGAACAAAAGCGAGCCTGGCATCCGCCACTTGGCGGTCCTGTGCGTGGCCGCGCAATTGGTGGACGGCTTCAACCACATGGAACATGCCGCCCGCCGCACCGGAGTGGCCATAGGACATCAGGCCACCATGCGTATTGCAAGGCAGTTTTCCCCCTAACCCCAATTCACCCGCGGCTGCAGCCACACCGGCCTCACCTCGTTCAAAGAAACCAATAGACTCCATCTCCACTGCCAGTGTGATGGTGAACGAATCGTAAATTTCTGCGACGTCGATATCCGCTGCAGTGACGCCGGCACGGGCGAATGCCGTTGCGGCAGAGGTTTTGCAGCCAAAATCCACCAAGCTGGGCGCTGCCACAGTATGCTCGTGAGTATGGCCTTGGCCGGCCCCAAGAATTTCAATCGATTGGCCTTTAGCGTCCCGGGCCGCTTCCCGGCTGCTGACTACAATGGCGGCCCCGCCGTCGGAAATCAGGCAGCAATCCAACATATGCAGAGGGTCGGCAATCATCCTGGAATTAATGACCTGCTCGACTGTGATTGGCTCACGTTTATGTGCCTTAGGATGCCGCCCGGCATGACGGCGGTGTTCCACCGCAATGGCCGCCAATTGTTCAGACGTCACCCCATATTGGTGCATATAATGTTTTGCCACCAACGCATAAGACGCTGGCACACTAATGCCGAAGGGCCGCTCAAACTGAGGGTGGCCGACTTCTGATAGCGCCGCCACCGCTCCGTCTCGCGACATGCCGGTCAGACGGTTATCGCCCGTTACCACCAGCACATGCTCACACTGCCCACTGGCCACCAGGGCGGCGGCCTGCATCACCATGATGCAGGCGCTGGCACCACCTGCTTGAATCGCCAGACACGTTCCCGGGTGGATACCAAGGTACTCACAAAATACCGAGGCCAACATCAGATGCGGTTCGGTGAAGGAGTACGCGCACAGTACGCCGTCAATATCCTTGAGTTGCAACCCGGCATCGGCAACAGCTCCCAAAGCCGCCTCCGCGTGCAAGCCCATACAAGTGCTGCCCGGCAGTTCACCGACTGCCGTGTCATAAGCACCTGTAATAAATGCATTCATCGTCATTGCCACATACTCCTCAGGGCTTGAAACCCAGACCGCGGGCAATGATGTTGCGTTGGATGTCGCTCGTCCCTTCGCCAATTACATAGACAAATGCATCACGATGAATACGACCGACCGGGTATTCCCGCATGATGCCCGCTCCCCCATGGATGCGAATGGCCTGTTCGCTGACTTTCAGAGCAGTTTCCGTGGCAATCAGCTTGATTTTGGCCGCTGTCGGGGCATCGAGGCGATCTTGGTCGACCAACCAGGCCCCGTAATACACCATCCACCGTGCGGCTTCGATATCCGTAGCCATATCCGCCAGCTTATGCGCCACTGCTTGGTAATCGCCAATACGCTTTCCTGCCACAATGCGATCGTCGGCAAACGCTTTGGCGGCATCAAACGCGGCGCGGGCCATACCCAGCGCATTGGCGGCAACGCCCACCCGGTTCTCACTCAAGCATTCCAGCAATAAAGGATAGGTACCCGTCCGTTCACCCAGAAGGCAGTCATCCGGCACAAAGACATCTTCAATATGGATGAGCGCGGTTTCCGAACCACGAATGCCTTCCTTTTTCAGCTTGTGAATCTCCACACCCGTTCGGGGCAGCTCCACAATGAACAGACTGATGGCGTCCGGCTTGAGTTCAGGCGAGGTGCGCGCTGCCAGCATGAGAAAATCTGCAATCGGCGCGTTAGTGATATAGAGCTTGCTGCCGTTTAGCTTCCAACCGCCTTCGACTTTCTCTGCTTTAGTTGTCATGGCCCGGATATTGGAGCCGCCATCAGGCTCGCTCAGGGCAAAACCTGCGATCTTCTCACCAGCTAACGCAGGCTGGAAAAACCTTTCTTTCTGGCTTTGGGTGCCACTTTTCCAAATTGGCCAGATAGACAAGTGAGTCTGAGCAGACCAGCTCGTAGCAAATGCCTGGCTCATGTAGCTGAGCTCTTCGCGAACGATGCAGTCGCTCACTTTGTCCATACCGCTACCGCCATCTTCGGCGGGATAACGGACTCCCAACAAACCCAGCTCGGCCCAACGCTTGAAAACGTGTTTGGGAAAACGTTCATTCTCTTCAGCGTCCTCGACCAGAGGCGCCAGTTCGTCGCGGCACAGGCGGCGAATGGTATCGCGGACGGCTTCATGTTCAGGCGAAAAGGAAAAGTTCAACGACATACAAGACTCGACAAAGATTTTCTGTATAGAGAATATAATTCACACGATATATAAATCATCCTAGCAAAAACCCCTAGAAGAACGAACCGTAAAAAGAATTAATCTATCAGATAATTACTATTCTCTATACAGAATACGATGAACAAACTATCAAACCCTTCCTTAAGCACAGCCACCCACCGTCTTGAAGCCCTGCTCAACGCTCGCAGCGTGGCCATCGTCGGCGCTAGCACCGATCCGTTGAAAATTACCGGGCGCCCTATCGCCTATATGCAAGCCAATGGCTACACAGGCAATATTTATCCCGTCAATCCGGGGCGTACAGAGGTACAGGGGCTTAAGTGTTACCCCAGCATCTCGGCCATTTCAGAACCCGTGGATTTGGCCATTATTGGCACTGCTGCCGCCAATGTAGAGGCGTATATTCAGGAAGGGATTGCAGCCGGCGTGAAGGCCTTTGTCGTTTTTTCTTCAGGCTTCGCCGAACTGGATGAAAGCGGGCGGGCTATGCAAGAACGTCTGACCGCGTTGGCGCAGGCCCACAACGTAGCCATCGTCGGTCCCAACTGCCTGGGTGTGGCCAACAGCCGTTCAGGCCTGATCGCAACCTTCACTACGGCCCTGGAAAGCCATGAACTGCTGCGCGGAAATTTTTCGTTTATCAGCCAGAGCGGCGCCCTGGGCGCCTACTGGATGGACATCGTGTTGCGCAATAGCATTGGCTTTGCACAATGGATCACCACAGGCAATGAATGCAATGTCGATGTCGCCGAAGCGATTGATTTCCTCGTCGATGACCCAGACACCCAAGTGATCGGGCTTTATTTAGAAGATGCCCGCAACACGCGGGCGCTGCGCCGTTCCCTGGAGCGTGCTGCTTTAGCGGGCAAACCGGTGATTGCCATCAAAGCCGGGAGCTCCCAGGCCGGCGCTGCTGCAGCGGCCTCCCACACAGGCGCACTCGCAGGCGATGACGCTCTGTACGATACCTGCCTTAAGCAATACGGCGCCTTACGCGTCGACAGCCTGACGGAAATGATGGATGCCGCACGCTTGCTGCTGCATAACGCCACCCCATTGGGGCCGCAGCTACTTGTCATGAGTGTGTCCGGTGGCGCCGGCGTCCTGATTGCTGATGCCTGCGAACCCCACAACATACAGTTACCGGAGCTGAAACCGGAGATTAAAGAGGCGCTGCGGCCTGTCATCCCCAGCTTTGTTCACCCCAACAACCCCCTGGATATTACCGGCCACGTCTTGCAGGATACGCCGATGATTGCGCGTGCCATGCGCACGGTCTCCGCTGACAAAGATTTGAACGCCATCGTTCTGTTCATCGGAATGATGCATAGTATTGCTGATTCGTTTGTGGACGCCTTGGCCGAAGCACGCCGCTCTATTCATTGCCCGATCATTGTGATCTGGGTCGGGGCAATGGATGAAAGCATCCAAACACTAGAACATGCCGGCATCCCGGTATTTTTGGATATACCGCAAGCAACCACTGCCATGGCCCGCTGCTTATGGTTAAGCAAGGCTCACCGAACCATTCAAGAAAGGGGAAGCACCCCTTTACCGGCCCCAACAGTGGGTGCAGCCAGAGCACTTGCCCCGCTCTCCGAATGGCAGGGCAAGCAATTGTTACGCCAGCACAAAGCATTGCCACTTCCCCAGAGCTGGCTACTCCAGCCTGGCGACCCGTGCCCCGTTGCAGCCACCTTTCCTCTGGTAGCCAAACTTCAGGCGCCGGATTTGCTGCATAAAAGCGATGCGGGCGGGGTGATTCTGCATATCAATGATGCAAGCGCCCTTGAAGCAGCGGTTCATAAACTGCACGATATCGGTAGAACCCTCAAACTTCAGATGGAAGGTGTACTGGTAGAGCCAATGCTCGCTTACGATCACGAACTGCTATTAGGGCTGCGCCAAGACCCGCTTTTTGGCCCTGTTCTAACATTAGCGCGTGGTGGGGTGGAGGCCGAACTGGATCCCGACGTCGTCAACCTGCTGTTACCGGCCAGCGCGCAAGACGTCGAGCAAGCGCTTGAAAGCCTGCGCTGCGCTGCACTGTTACATGGCTATCGTGGCCGTCCCGCCGCTGATATTCCAGCCATTTCCCAACACATAGCAAAGCTGTGCGCTTGGTTTGAACAACAAGCGCTGCGCGAAGTCGAAATCAACCCCTTGGTAGTAAAAGGCGACCAGATTTTTGCCCTGGATGCATTGATCACGCCAACACAATGACGCGCTCGCCGTTGGTTAGGGAGCCCTTGATTAACATTGGCTCCTCAATAGCGAATATGATTCACTTTTCGTTTCGCAGGCAAGTTTCATGACTCAACCATCACCACCAGAAAAATTGGTGGGAGCACTGAGCTCTGGGCTCAAGGTGCTGCGTTACCTCTCTCAAACCTCTACACCGCTTGGTGTGACGCGGATCGCCAAAGACCTAGGCCTGAACTCCAGCACCTGCTTTAACCTGCTTAAAACGTTGGTCCATGAAAGACTCATCACTTTCGACGAAGCAACAAAAACTTATTCCATCGGTTTAGGCTTGGTGGAATTGGCCAAGGGCTCCTTGGAGAAAGCATCGTATGCGCGCCTGATGCGCCCGCACCTGCTTGAGCTTGCCGAGCGCCACAACAGCACCATTACGCTCTGGCAACGCACCGGCTCCGACCGGGTGGTGTTGGTCGACCTTGCTGATAGCGGCTCGCCCATGCGAATCCATATGAGCATTGGCCAACGCCTTCCCATGTATATCGCTGCATTAGGTCGATGCATGGCCGCACACTCCGGGCTCACTCCAAACGAACTCAGAAGCAAGCTCAGCGGCCTGCGTTGGCAAGACGGCCCGAGTTTTGAAGTGTATATGCAGGAAGTCGAGAAAGTACGCGAGCGAGGTTACGCCATTGACCATGGTAATTATGTCAGGGGCGTCATTACGGCCTCTTCACCTATTCTTAACAGCCAACGCCAGCCTGTGATGGCTGTGAGTGCAGTAGGGTTTGCTTCTCAATTTTCAGACAGTGCGTTGAAATCGCTGGGGGAGGACCTGAGAAACCGCTGCGAAGAAGCGTCGGCTGCGATCTCTGGCGGAATCGTCACTCAGATCTACACAGCCAGATCGGAAGAAGAAGAAAAATATGCGTATTAAGCTGGCCGGGTGTTGAAACCACTCACTGCACGACAATACATTACCTAAAACGTAATAGGCCGTTATCCACGTAGGATAACGGCCTTAACCCTTCTTAAAGGGCATCAGTTCGCCCTATGCTGAAACGCCCAACCTTACTGGGACACCACTTCCCTGGCGACCTTGAGGTCACGAGCAATGGTATCGGCAAACGGTTTTCCGGGCTGGCCAACGAACAGTGTGCCGGCGTGACGTGTCAGAGAGTTTTGTAGCTCCTGTTCGGCCACAACCTGCTGCAACAACACTTCCAATTTTTCGTAAATGGGC
This sequence comes from Achromobacter sp. F4_2707, assembly GCF_047501535.1. Taxonomy (NCBI): domain Bacteria; kingdom Pseudomonadati; phylum Pseudomonadota; class Betaproteobacteria; order Burkholderiales; family Alcaligenaceae; genus Achromobacter; species Achromobacter sp. F4_2707. The sequence continues at coordinate 9,070 of NZ_JAZDRJ010000020.1, read as the reverse complement.
TGTGGGGTATCTGCATGGACACCGTAACCCACAAAAATATACAGCGAATAGCCGGGATAACCGCTTTCCGCCACGGTTGGAACGTCAGGCACTATATCCAGGCGCTCATCGCTCCCCACTGCCAACGCCCGCAACTTACCGGATTGAATCAGCGGCAGAGCCCCACCCAAATCTACCCAAGCCACATCAACGGTACCGCCTATGACATCGTTAACCGTTGGCCCAAAACCCTTGTAGGGAATGTCGTTGAACTCGACGCCCGCGCGCTTGGCCAGCACACGTGCACCCAACCGGTAGGTATTCCCATACAAACCCATGCTGACATTCTCAGGCGACTTGGCAGCCGCATCCAACACATCTTTCAGGCTATTGAAGGGGGAACCCACTGCCGTCACCAGCACGCCAACGTTGTTGGTGAGATGGAGAATCGGCTTGAGATCATCGGGGTTGTAAGGCAGTTCTTTCTGGAACAACGGGTTGATAATCGGTGCACTGGGGGTGATCAGCACGACTGTATAGCCATCGGCGGGCGCGTTCAGCGCAGTCGTTGTTCCCAAAATAAGGTCGGCGCCCGGCCGGTTCTCCACCACAACCGGCTGGCCTGTCAGCTTCTGGAAGCCATCGGCCAGTGCGCGGGTGTTGGTGTCAGCCCCACTACCAGGGCCAAGCGGCACAATAAACCGCAGCGGCTGTGACGGGTAATTGTCGGCCGCTTGTGCTTGCATGGTTGGCGCAAGGCAAGCAGCGGACATCAGGGCGGCCATTAAGTACTTCTTCATTACATTGTCTCCTTCAGGAATTCCAGCAACGGTTTCAGCCATCACTTGGTAGCGTGTAGCACCTGTTGCCAGGCGCCGTTTTTCTAAATCTTGAAAAGCTGTTTTCGCCTTTTTATGAACGCGGTTTATAAGGTGCGAGAAATAATCTCCTTCATGATTTCATCGCTCCCCCCATAAATCCGGCCGACACGAGCATCCACCCAGGCACGGCCGATCTGGTATTCGGTCATATAGCCGTAACCGCCGTGTAATTGCAGGAACTCATCCAGCAAGCGGTTTTGCAAAGTGGTGGCGTTCAATTTGGCTGCTGCCGCCAGCTCTGGAGAAAGCTTTTTCTCCAGATGCAAGGCAATACATTTATCCACAAACACACGCAGCATGACCGCCTGCGCCTTCGCTTCAGCGAGCTTGAATTTTGTATTTTGAAAACCCAGCACCGGCTGACCGAAAGCTTTGCGGTCACGGGTGTAATCAATCGTCTTTTGCAAGAAGGTTTCGATTGAAGTCGCCGCCCTCACCGCGATGACCAATCGCTCCTGAGCCAGCTCATGCATCAGGTACGAAAAGCCTTTGTTTTCCTCGCCAAGCAGGTTGCCGACCGGCACCCGAACATTGTCGAAAAACAGTTCTGACGTATCTTGTGCAAGCAGGCCGATCTTTTCCAGGCGGCGCCCTTTGCTGAAACCTTCCATGCCGTCCTCGACAACCAGCAGGGAAATTCCCTTTGCACCGAGGTCTGCCGATGTCTTGGCCACGACAATCACGATTTCAGAGTTAATGCCATTCGTAATAAATGTCTTTTGCCCGTTGAGCACATAAAAGTCCCCTTCGCGGCGAGCTGTGGTACGGATCGCTTTCAGGTCGCTGCCTGCTTCAGGCTCTGTCATGGCGATGGCGCCAATCAGCTCTCCACTGGCCATCTTCGGCAGCCAGCGGTCTTTCTGTTCGGTGGTGCCGTATTGATAGATGTAGGGCGCGACAATATCGGAATGCAGCGGAAAACCCAGGCCACTGGCGCCGGTGCGAGCGACTTCTTCAATTAGAATTGCTGCGTGGCCGAAATCACCACCCGCGCCGTAAGGGTCGGGCAACATGGTGTTAAGCAAACCTAGCGCGCCCGCCTTGCGCCAGACTTCCTTAGGAATCACCCCCTGGCGTTCCCATTCGGGGTGAAAGGGGCTGATTTCATCTTTAAAGAAACGTTGCACTTGTTCGCGAAAGTGTTCGTGATCATCGCGGAAGATGGTTCGGTTCTGAATGTTCTGCATGAGTTTCTCTCGTTCTAAAGTTAGATTGCAGGGTCAGGCGTCGCGGTCGGCCTGGCCTCGAATCCCGGCTCCGCAACATCCCGGTATTCCTCTTTAAGGGTTCTCCTGAGGATTTTTCCGGTTTCAAGTCTTGGAATTCTTTGTACGAACACGACGCGTCGGGGGATCTTCACCCGAGAAAGCGCCCCAATGGCATAGTTGACGATGTCTAAAGCTAAAGCTTCATTGGGCGTCACGCCTGCGACAGGCACGACAACTGCCAGGGGATGTTCCCCCAAGTCGGCATGTGGAACGCCTACCACAGCGACGTCGGCCACAGCGGGGTGCGCCGCCAGCACATCTTCGATTTCCTTGGGGTAGATATTCACCCCGCCCGAAAGAATGAGATCGGAGCGGCGGTCGCTGAGATACAGATACCCTTCCTCATCGAGGTAACCCAGGTCTCCATAGGTTGCCCAGCCCTTTTCATTGAACGCCGCTTTGGTTTTGTCCGGATCATTCAGATAGGTAAAAGGGGCAATACCTGAAAAGAAGATTCTTCCCACTTCATGCGCAGGCAACTCTTCCCCTTCTTCCGACAGGATATGAATGGTGCCACTGACAGCCCGGCCCACCGAACCAGGGTGCTTGCGCCATTCCTGAGCAGTGATCAGGGTGACGCCACAGCTTTCAGAACCCGCGTAATACTCAACCAGGATGTCACCCCACCAATCCAACATGGCCTGTTTAACGTGTACAGGGCAAGGCGCTGCGGCATGGACTGCGTATTTCTGGCTTGAAACGTCGTACTGCTCACGACATTCCTGCGGCAATGCCAGGATTCGCTGGAACATCGTAGGCACCCACTGGCTGTGAGTGACTTTGTGCTTATCAATCAGGGCCAGCGATTGCTCTGCATCGAACCGCTCCATAATGACGATACGCCCGCCCGTATGCAGAACTCGCAGACAGGTCCGCAAGGGTGCGGCATGGTAGAGGGGCGCAGTCGAAAGATAGACTGTGCCTTCATTAAAGTTAAGCTGCCTGACCCAGAACGCCAGTTCCGGGTCGGCTGCACCTTGCCGGACGGCAGGCTCAAACAACGATTTCTTAATACCTTTGGGGCTACCTGTTGTACCCGATGAATACAGAAGATCCCGCCCAGCCGGGCGTTCAGACAAGTCAACATAAGCGGGCTTGCCGGCCAGGTAAGCGGCCACAAGCGACTGCAGCGACACCCGGCCGGGACGCTCATCCACCATGTATTTGGCCGGTGTATCCAGTTTGTTCGCCTGAGCTTCCGTTTTCTCGGAAATAAACAGCATCTTCGCCCCGCAGTCGCGCACGATATAACTGACTTCAACCGCAGTCAGATGCGTGCTGATCACTACGATGTAGGCCCCCACCAGGCGCGCTGCCAGCGCCAGATCGAGAATCTCAACTCGATTTTCTAGAAGGACTGCAATCGTATCTCCGACGTCGATACCTTGGTTCACCAGCCATTGCGCGTAGTTTCGCGATCGCTGTGCCAGTTCACCTGCTGTGTACTCAGCCCCCGACCCGGCCATGGTAACCGCGATGCGCTCGGGCCTGGCATCAGCCCAGCAATGAAAATCGAACAACGTATGTCTCCTGTGCTAATGCTGGTCTTTGAAACCCAACAGACCAGTAAGCGACTATCTCAATAGCTTTAAATGATACTCACATCTCAATAAAACATCAATAAATTATAGAAAAACCAGTAATTACCCTAATTACAGCGAGTGAAGCATTCAATAGAATGCGATAAAACCTATTTTTATGAGACAATCGTCCCAAGTATTACGCAATTCAAAAGGAGAACAGCTTGAGCCAAGCATTTATCGTGGATGCCATCCGCAGCCCCATGGGGCGCATCAAAGAAGGCGGTGCTTTCACTTCGCTTCATCCGGCCGATTTGCTGGCCCAGGTGTTGAAAAGCCTGGTCGAGCGCAATGGCTTGGATCCTGCTGAAGTGGAGGACGTCATAACAGGCTGTGTCAGCCAAGTCGGCGAGCAATCAGGCACACCCGGGCGTGTAGCATGGCTGGCCGCTGGTTTCCCCGAAAGCGTGCCTTCCACCACTATTGACCGCAAATGTGGCTCCAGCCAGCAAGCCGTACATTTCGCAGCACAAGGCATCATGGCCGGCATGCAAGACATCGTCATCGCCTGCGGTGTCGAATCCATGAGCCGCATCCCCATGGGCTCCGCCCGCATGGGCCAAGACCCGTACTCGCCCGCCATGCAGGCGCGTTACGCTCCCGGCCTGATTTCCCAAGGCGTTGCTGCCGAACTGGTCGCTGCACGTTACGGCTTGAATCGCGACACTCTGGACGCCTACGCCGCACAATCACATCATCTAGCGCACACCGCTAGCGAAGCCGGGCAGTTTGCTCGCGAGATTGTGCCTATCACCGTGGATGGCAAGCAGGTGCTGATCGACGAAACCATTCGCCCCGGCACCACAACAGAACGTCTTGCCACGCTCAAGCCCGCTTTCTTCGCGCCCGAGTACGAAGCGCGCTTCCCCGATATCAACTGGCACATTACTGCCGGTAATTCTTCGCAAATGACAGACGGCGCTTCTGCCCTGCTCATTATGAGTGAGCGCGCCATCAACCGCCTGGGCCTGCAGCCACGCGCTCGGTTTGCTGGGTTTGATATTTGCGGCGACGACCCTGTTGCCATGCTCACCGCCCCCATACCGGCAACCCGCCGTGCCCTGAAGAAAAGCGGCTTGAGCCTGGAACAGATCGAACATTACGAAATCAACGAAGCATTCGCTTCTGTACCGCTAGCCTGGCAAAAAGAAATGAAGGCCGATGGCCAACGCCTGAACCCTCGCGGTGGCGCCATCGCGCTTGGGCACCCTCTGGGTGCGTCCGGCGCACGCCTGATGACCACGATGCTGCACGCCCTGGAAGACAACAAACAGCGTTACGGCCTGCAGTCTATGTGCGAAGCGGGCGGTATGGCCAACGCCACCATTATCGAACGTATTTAATTCAGCATCATGATAGATGGCAGGTTAACGCTGCCATCTATCTGTTCCAAGGAGTTTTAGAGCCAGAAACTGAGCGGCCCGACACTCCACTTGAGAACTGACGTCTGTCAAACCACAAATTGAGAGTACCTTTATGAAACTGCAGAATATGTCCGCCGTCGTGACGGGCGGCGCATCCGGCCTAGGTCTTGCCACTGCCAAACAGCTTGCCGAGCGCGGCGTATCAGTGGTGATCGTCGATATGAACGAAGATCAGGGCAACAAGGTTGCCCAGGAGAACGGCTTTAAGTTCGTGCATGGCGACGTCACCAATACCGACCACATGAATACCGCCTACGATGAGGCCGAAGCCATGGGCCCACTGCGCGCATTAGTTCATTGCGCCGGTGTCGGCGGCCCAGTTCGCCTGATTGAAAAAACCGGCGAACCGGGTTCGCTTGAAAAATACGAATCTATTGTTCGCGTCAACCTGACCGGTTCTTTCAACGCCCTACGCCTGGCCGCTGTGCGTATGGCGCGCAACGAACCGATTGATGGCGAGCGCGGCGCCTGCGTGCTCACCGCCTCAATTGCCGGTTATGAAGGACAGATCGGCCAGATTCCCTATGCTTCCGCCAAGGCCGGCATTATTGGCATGACCCTGGTCGCCGCTCGCGACCTGGCTTCACGCCATATCCGTGTATGCACCATTGCTCCCGGTCTGTTCGACACCCCCATCCTGGCCAAGCTGCCCGAAGAAGTCAAAAGCTCGCTCGCCGCGTCGGTACCCAACCCACCGCGCCTGGGTCATGCCAACGAGTTCGCCATGACGGCCTTGCACATTCTTGAGAACCCCATGTTGAACGGCGAAACTATCCGTCTGGACGGTGCCCTGAGGATGGCGCCGCGCTAACACGGCCGCGTACGCGCTAAAGAGGCGACGTATTGTCTTAACTTAATCAGGAAAAAAGATGGAACAAGCCCCCCTGATCGTTGAGGTTGAGGACCACGTCATGACCCTGACCCTCAACCGCCCCCATGTCCGCAACGCAGCAAATATCGAGCTCGCCACCCTCATGGCCGAGGCCATCGACCGCTTAGAGTCTGATAGCAACCTGCGGGTGGGCATCATTACTGGTGCTGGCAGCAATTTCTGCGCCGGTATGGATCTCAAGCGCTTCTCCACCGATGGCACACGCCCTTCCCTGCCTGATAGAGGGTTTTGCGGCATCACTGAGAAGCAGCCAGAGAAGGTTTTGATCGCCGCCATCGAAGGCTATGCCTTGGCAGGAGGTTTCGAGCTCGCACTGGCTTGTGACCTTATCGTTGCGTCCAACCAGGCTCGTTTTGGCTTGCCTGAAGTGAAGCGCGGCCTGGTCGCCGCAGCGGGCGGGGTCATGCGCTTACCGCGCAGGATTCCCTACCATATCGCCATGGAATGTATTCTTACCGGCGACATGCTGGATGCCGAAGCCGCTCATTCCTACGGGCTGATCAACCGCCTGGTATCTCCTGGCGAAGCCTTAAATGGTGCCAAAAAACTTGCAAGCGCAATCGCCAAAAATGGTCCTCTGGCAGTCGCAGCAAGCAAGAAAGTTGTCATGCGTTCACCCGAGTGGAGTCCGTCCGAAATGTTCAAGCGCCAGAACGAGATCATCGCGCCGGTGTTTGATTCCGCAGATGCCAAGGAAGGCGCACTGGCATTTACCGAGAAGCGCGAACCCAACTGGAAGGGCATGTAAAAGCTTCGGCCTGTACCCCTGCGAGAGGTGACAGGCCGAATTTTTTCACTTGGTACCCGCTCAATGAAAAGCCGCTGTAACCATCTCATGGCTACAGCGGCTTTCCTTCAAGACAACCATACTGCGCCGGCATCCCCTTTTGCCAAAGCCTCCTGAATTTCTTGCGTATGCTGCCCTAAGGCGGTAACCGCCCCGGGCCTGTACGCCTGACCATCGAAACGCGGCGCTGGGCTGGCCTGCAACACGCCATCTCGCTCGAAGTAAATTCCTCTTGCCTGGTTATGGGGGTGTGTCGCCGCCTTCGTTGGGCTAAGCACCACACCAAAGCACACGTCAGTACCTTCAAACAGCGCCTGCCAGTCTGCCTGATTTTTACCGCGAATGATCCCTGCCAGCCGTGCCCGCTGCAAATGCCAGGATGCTCGATCCCATTGCTTGCCCTTGAACAAAGGGTCTTCCTCCAGGCCCAGCATCTTTAGCAACAGATCGAAGAACTGAGGCTCAATCGAACCCAGCGTAATGTACTGGCCATCGGCACATTCGTAGGTTTGATAAAACGGCGAGCTGTCATGAATGCTTGTGCCCCGCTCATCATTCACATAGCCGGACGATTGCGCTTTAAGCAGTAGGTTCAACATGTGCGCCGAGCCGTCGACAATCGCAGCATCGACTACGGTTCCTTTGCCGGTTTCCCTCGCATGCAGCACGCCGGAGAGAATACCCACTGCAAGGTACATCGCCCCGCCGCCAATATCGCCTAAGGAGGCGAAAGGCGTGAGAGGCGGCGTGTCAGGTTGACCAGAATGCCAAAGGGCTCCCGACACCGAAATATAGTTATTGTCATGACCTGCAGCATGGGCAAGCGGGCCATCCTGCCCCCAACCTGTCATGCGCCCATACACCAGGCGCGGGTTAATCTTGTGACAATCTTCCGGCCCCAGGCCAAGGCGTTCCATCACACCCGGCCGCATGCCTTCTATCAGCACATCAGCCCCCTTGATCAACTCTTCGACCAAGCGCTTGCCTTCCGATGTTTTCAAATCCGCAACCACGGAACGCTTGCCACGATACAAAATGCTTTTTGTATCTTTTTCCTCTGGACGGCTGACCGATATGACGTCGGCGCCGAGATCTGCCAGGTGCATGGCGCAAAAAGGCCCCGGGCCGAGAGCGCTAATTTCTACGACCCGTAAAGAAGATAGCATTTTCATATATATGTATCGCCTGCTGAAACCGTTAAACCGTTCAGCCTTGCGGCCAATATTCAGTAAGAAATATTTCCTAGTGCAGCTTCGACGCTGCGAACCACGGTAATCAGACGCGGACCAAGATCAGTTTCAAAGCTGCGCCCTTGCTCACTAAAGACGGGCACTGATGCAGCAAAAACCCAGCTCTCACCATCTATGGGTTTTCTCATGGGCACCGCAATACTCACAATTTCCCTATGCAGGTCACCGTGGCTACGACAGAAACCGTATTCCTGTAAGTCATGAACGGTCTCGGCCAGTCGCGACTCTAGCCAGGTCGCTCGCTCACTGTCGCGCTTGCGCAATCTTTCCAGATATTCTTCACGTTCTGCCTCAGGCCATGAACTAAGATATGCGCGCCCAGATGCAGTGCGAGATAAGGAAATACGCATGCCTATTTCAGGCCGGAAGACCTGACTTTGACGGCCTTGAACCAGCTCTGCGTAAAGTAAATTGGGCCCCTCGCCGACTGAGAGCTGAATTTGACCAACGATGTGGTTAGCGAGATCTTGCATCATGGGGCGTGCCAACTGCCGGATTGTCATCCTAGCCAGCACAGGCGCACCCATATTGAGCAATGCGATGCCTGGCTGATACTTGGAAATACGCTCCGAGTATCGCAGCAGGCCCAGCTCGCATAGAGTTTCGAGCAGGCGAAATAGCGTAGGTTTGGGCAAGCCGGTCATTTCAATAAGCTCCCGGCCGCTCAATTCTCGCGACATGGGAGTGAAACAGCGCAGTATGCTTATGCCCCTGGCCAACGCACTGACCAGTTGGTTTTTATTTTCTGAGACCATAATGCTTTTTTCGAAACACAGGTCTTATTATAGCCTTTAATAATCTTATTTTTTGATTTTTAAGCCTAAGGCTTTACCCGGGTATATCAACCCGCTGCGCTCTGAGAGGCGCGCCCCCGGCTGTTTGACCGTAAGCGTCCGCTGAACGCACATTGAATCCTGAGGTCCTGCGTAAGAGGATACGTGTCCATTATTTTTGTTGGTGGACACGTGAACACTATTGATAAGAGCACTTCGGGTCGACGCCGGCGCCG